>NZ_JBEXLM010000002.1:0-44658 GCF_040609975.1 Micromonospora sp. NPDC004551
GAAGAAGTTCAGCGCGAGGGTCTTCTGCGCCCGGAACGGGTCGATGAACGCGGTCGCCACGTCGGGCAGCAGCAGCATGTCCGACTCGTGGATCGCCTGGAAGCCGCGGATCGACGAGCCGTCGAAGGCGAGGCCGTCGGTGAACAGGCTGTCGTCGACCGACTCGACCGGCAGGTTGAAGTGCTGCATCACGCCGGGCAGGTCACAGAAACGAACGTCGACGAACTTCACGTCCTCGTTCTTGAGGTAACGCAGCAGTTCCTCGGGATTGGCGAACACAGGTCCTCCTGGCGGGTCCACTCCGGTCGCTGTCTACCTGGCGACGCTATGGCCGCGGGGTTGCCCGGCCGTGTCTCCTCTGTTTCCGCCGTGTTACGTCCCTCGCGGAGCGTCATCCTGGCCGATCAGCCGCCTCCGGCTCGCCGTTCGACCGTACCCGCTGCTCCACTCTTGCGCTGTTTGATGGGTTTGGTCCAGTTTCCCGCTGCGTGCCGAAGCGGCGTACCCGGGCAGTGATCCACACCCCGGCCCGCCGCGGCGCTCCCGGCCGTGGGCCGGCCGCTGGCTACCCTGGCCGCTGTGACCGATACCGCCGCCGCGCCGGTGCCGCCCGCCGCGGACCCGACCTTCACGCCCCCGAGCATCGGCCGCCGCTTCGGCGCGCTGATCATCGACTGGGTGCTCTGCCTGCTGATCGCCAACCTCTTCGCCGACCCGGTCCGCGACGGTTGGGCGCCGGTCCTGGTGCTGATCCTGGAGTACGGCTTCTTCCTCGGCCTCTTCGCCCAGACCCCCGGCATGTACATCACCCGGATCCGCTGCGTGTCCTGGGCCGACGGGGGCCGGATAGGGCTGATCCGGGCGCTGCTGCGCGGCGTGCTGCTGGCCCTCGTGGTGCCCGCCCTGATCATGGACGGGCACCGGCGCGGCCTGCACGACCGGCTCACCGGGTCGGTCGTCGCCGACGCTCCCCGCCCCACCCGCCGCTGACCCGGGCACAGACGACGAAGGAGCCGGCCCCGCGCGGGACCGGCTCCTTCTCGCGTACGACGGGGGTCAGCGACCCCGGGTCTGGCGGAACGCGCCCCGCGGCGGCCGCATGTTCTTCGGGATCGCGCCCTTGGGCATCTGCGGGCGGGCGGTGAGCGCCTTGAGCCGCTTGTCGAGAGCGTTGACGTCCTTGGGGGCGAGGCTGCGGGGCAGCCGCATCAGGGTCATCCGCAGCTTGCGGATCGGCAGCTCGCCCTCGCCCTGCCCGATCACGTAGTCGTGCAGCGGGGCGGAACCGATCACCTTGGCCAGCCGGCGCTTCTCCTGGCCGAGCAGGCCGCGCACCCGCTGCGGGTTGCCCTCGGCCAGCAGGATCACGCCCGGCCGGCCGATCACCAGGTGCACCATGTCCATCTGCGTGGTGGAGCTGACCGCCGGGGTGACCCGCCAGTCGCCGCGCATGCTCTCCATGATCTGGGCCGCGGCGCCCGGCTGCCCCTCGGCGGCGTTCATCATCGCCTTGTTGGACCGCAGGTTGAGCACGATCAGCACGGCGAGCAGGATGAACAGGATGCCGATCGGCAGCCAGATCCAACCCCAGAGGAGCACCGCGACCACGGTGAGCGCGAGCGGAATCAGCACCGCCGCCGCGGTCAGCGGCGCGAACCACCGGTCCTGCTTGGCGGTGAACTGGAACACCATCCCGATCTGCTTCAGCCGCTGGCCGAACGAGACCTTCTCCTGGGGCTTTGCCATGCCGCAGAGTCTAGTGGTCGTCGCCCGGCCCGTTGATCCGTGGCCGCCCTCCGCCGCGCGGCTGAGTACCTTACGTCGCCGCCGGGCCGCTGAGGCCCCCGGGTAAGGAGGGGGAACGGCCGAAGATCAGGCAGCGCACCCATGCCCCGGGGGCACCTTCGCGCGGAAAGTCGATGTCGACAGCGAGAGACACCGCACGACAGGAGAACCGAGATGTTCGGCAACGACGCAGACCTGCTCCTCAGCATCCACCGCAGCCACGCCTCCGAGCTGCAGGCCGACGCGGCCCGCGACCGGCTCGCCCGGTCCCTGCCCCGCCGCCACCCGCGCGGCTGGCTGGGCCGCCGGCAGCACGCCGCCCGCGTCTCCGACACCCGCCGGTGACCGCCCCGGCGCTGCCGGCGCCCCCGACCACCACGCCGCCCGCCCCGGACCCACCCACCCCGGCCGTCGCCGACCGGAGCGGTGCGGCCGGGGCGGGCTCCGTTCCCGCCGGTCCGGCCGGGTCGGGTTCCCACAACGTCGGTCCGGCCGTCTCTGACGGGATTGGTGCGGCCGGGTCTGGTTCCCACAGCGTTGGTCCGGCCGTCTCTGACGGGATTGGTGCGGCCGGTTCGGGTTCCCACAACGTTGGTCCGGCCGTCACGGGGGCGGCCGGGCCGGCGGGGAACGGGCCGGTCGGCCGGGCCGGTGCGGGCGTGCGTCATGGCATGCTCGACGGCGTGACCGCACGCGCCGCCAGCACCGTCCTCGTCGGCCGCCAGTCCGAGCTGACCGGGCTGCGCGAGGCCCTCGGCCGGGCCCGCGCCGGGGACCCGGCGACCGTCCTGGTGGGCGGTGAGGCCGGGGTCGGCAAGACCCGGCTGCTGGAGGAGTTCGGCGTGCACGCCTCCGCGACCGGCGCGCGGCTGCTCGTCGGCCAGTGCCTGGAGCTCGGCGAGGCCGGCCTGCCCTTCGCGCCGTTCGCCGCCGCGCTGCGCGACGTGCTGCGTCACGACGGCCCGGCCGCCTTCGCCGGCTACGAGGCCGAGTTCGCCCGGCTGCTGCCCGAGCTGGCCCGGGTGCCGGCCGGGGTCGCCGCGCCGGCCGGGCTGCCCGTCTCCGACACCCCGCGCGGCTACCTGTTCGACCTGGTCGCCGACCTGTTCCGGCGGCTCGCCGAGGAGCGGCCGCTGGTGCTGTTGATCGAGGACCTGCACTGGGCCGACCGGTCCACCCGCGACCTGATCGGCTTCCTGGTCCGCGCCGCCCGGGCCACCCGGCTGCTGCTGGTCTGCACCTACCGCACCGACGAGCTGCACCGCGGGCACCCGCTGCGCCCCTTCCTCGCCGAGCTGGACCGGGCCCGGGGAGTGGACCGGGTCGAGCTGGGCCGGCTGGACCGGGACGGTACCGCCGCCGTCCTCGCCGACCTGCTCGGCGTCGAACCGGCGTCCCGCGCCGTCGACGACGTGCACGGGCGTACCCAGGGCAACCCGTTCTTCATCGAGGAGCTGGCCGCGGCCGGCGACCCGGTCGGCTGTGCGGTGCTGCCGGAGACGCTGCGCGACCTGCTGCTGGCCCGGGTGGACCGGCTGCCCGAGCCGGCCCAGCGGGTGCTGCGGATCGCCGCCGCCGGCGGCACCCGCTTCGCCCATCAGCTGCTCGCCGAGGTGGCCGGCCTGCCCGAGGCCGAGCTGGAGGACGCGCTGCGCGCCGCCGTGGCCGGCCAGCTCGTGGTGGCCGACCCGGACGGCGACTACGAGTTCCGGCACGCGCTGGTCCGCGAGGCGGTCCACGACGACCTGCTCCCGGGCGAGCACGCCCGGCTGCATGCCCGGTACGCCGCCGCGATCGAGGCGCAGCCGCACCTGGTGGCCGCCGGCCGCGCCCCGGCCGAGATCGCCCACCACTGGTACGCGGCACACGACCACCCGCGCGCCCTGCTCGCCGCCCGGACCGCCGCCGCTGCCGCGGCTGACCGCTACGCGTACGCCGAGCAGAGCCGGCTGCTGGAACGGGTCCTCGAACTGTGGGAGCTGGTGCCCGACGCCGCCGACCGGCTGGGCATGGACCACCTGCGGGTGCTGGAGGAGACCCTCGCGGCGGCCACCACGGCCGGCGACTACAACCGGGCGCTCACCCTGACCCGGGCCGGGCTGGCCGAGGTGGACAGCGCCGCCGAGCCGCTGCGCGCCGCCGGCCTGCTCTACCGGCGCGGCCGGCACCTCGCCCTGCTCGGCAAGAGCGACGGCACCGCCGAGGTACGCGAGGCGTACCGGCTGGCGGCCGGGGTGCCGGACACGCCGGAGCGGGTGCGGCTGCTCGCCGACATCGCGGCGCACCTGGTCAAGATCGACCCCGAGCAGGCCGCCTCGGTCGCCGACGAGGCGATGGCCGCGGCCGAGGCGGTCGGCGAGGACGTCGCCCTGCTGCCCACCCGGATCGCCCTGCTCTGCCGCACCGACAAGGCACCCGATCTGGGGCTGGCCGAGCTGCGCCGGGCCGAGGCCCTGGCCCGGGCCACCGGCAACGCCCCGGCGCTGGTCAGCGCCCTGGTCTACCTCTCCGACGTGCTCTACGAGCTGGGCCGGTACGCCGAGAGCGAGGAGGCCGCCGCGGCCGGGGTCAGCGAGGCGCGCCGGGTGGGGATCAGCCGATCCACCGGGGCGTACCTGCTGTCGAACCGGGCCGAGGCGCTCATCGCGCTGGGTCGCTGGGACGAGGCCGACGCGGCCTGCGCCGAGGCGTCCCGGATCGACCCGCCGGGCGTCTCCGGGCTGCACTGGCTCCAGCTCCGGGCCGGGCTGCGGCTGGCCCGGGCGCATCCCGCCGCCGACGAGCTGGTCGGCCGGGCACTGGCCTTCCTGGCCCGGCCCTACCTCTGGCCGAACCACCGGCTGCCGCTGCGCGAACTGCGCATCGAGGCCGCCCTGGCGGCGGACGACAAGGTGGCGGCGCTCGCCGCGAGCCGGGCCGCCCTGGCCGACGAGCGCCTGGTCGACCTGCCCCGCGAGGGCTGGCCGGTACTCAGCGCGGTGGCCCGCGCCGCCGCGTTGGCCGGCGACGCCGGGCTGGCCGCCGAGGCGTCCGCGGTGGCCGCCGCGCTGCCCGCCCGTTATCCGGCGGAGGAGGCGCACGCCGCCCAGGTCACCGCGATCCTCACCGGCGTCGCCCCCGCCGCCGACGGCGCGTTCCCCGCTCCGGCCGAGCTGTCCGGATCCTCCGGCGAGCGGCCCGGTGCGGCCGCTGACCGTCGCGGCGGGCCCGCCCGGCCGCCGGATGGGGCGCTGCCGGCCTGGCGGACGGCCGTGGCGCGGTGGCGCGCGGTCGGGCAGCCGTACCCGCTGGGCCGGGCCCTGCTCGCGCTCGCCGAGACCGCCGCGGCGGCCGGCGAGCGGGACGAGGTCGCCGCTGCCGTCCGTGAGGCCGCGGACATCGCCACCCGGCTCGGCGCCGCCCCGCTGGGCGAGCAGGCCGCCACCCTGGCCCGGCGGGTCGGGCTGCGCGGCGCCGGCCGCCCCGGCCCGGACCTGCTGACCAGCCGCGAGCAGGAGGTGCTCCGGCTGGTGGCCGAGGGGCACAGCAACAGCCGGATCGCCGAGCGGCTCTTCATCTCGCCGAAGACGGCGAGCGTGCACGTGTCCCGGATCATCGCCAAGCTGGACGTGACCAACCGGGTGGAGGCCGCCGCGCTGGCCCACCGCCTCGGCCTGCTCGACCCGGCGCCGCCCGCCACTCCGGCTCAGCGGCGGGGCAGGTAGATCCGCCAGCCCGTGACGTCGATGACCCTGAGTGCGCCCGGCCCGGGCCCGAGCCGCTCGTCGAGCCGGGCGGCCAGCGGCGACCCGGCCGGGGCCACCCAGGCCGCGCCGGGGTCGGCGTCCACCGCTCGCCGGTATTCCGGCAGGCGGTCGAACCCGGGGCGCAGCTCGTCGTCGACCACCGCGCAGCGCACCTCCTCGCCGCTGGCGAAGGCGAGCCGGTTGCAGGTCCAGTAGCCGGCGCGGACGTGGCGCAGGCTCAGGTCGCCGAGGGCGTCGACGAGCACCCGGTGCCGGTCGGCCTCGGCGTGGGTGGCCGGCACGGTCCCGACCGCGCCGGCCGTCGCGACCGCCCCGGTGCCGAGCATCCCGGCCAGCACGGCGACCGCCGCCACCCCGGCCACCCGGGTCCATGTCCGGCCCCCCGAGCCCGGATTGATCGACTCCCGCTCGCCGGGCTGGCGGGGTGCAAGTCGACGGGCGGCCTGCCAGAGCGGCCAGAGCAGCGCCGGCGTGGCGACCGCCAGGACGGAGAGGTAACGGGCGCTTTCGCTCGGCGTCCGCCCGGCCGCGTTACTCGCCGCGTAGGCGGCCAGCACCGCCGCCGCCCCCGCGAGCAGCGCGAGCCGGACCGCCGCCGACACCCGCCGGTCCGCCGCTACCGCGGGCGGGACCGGCGGGACCGGCCGGCGGAGGGTGCGCCCGGCGGCGACCGCGGCGAGCAGCAGCAGGACGAGGAACGTCGGCGCCCACCAGAGTTGCCAACCGGTGCAGTGGCCGGGGGAGCAGAAGCCCATGGCCAGGGGTGGGCCGAGCACCAGGCCTCCGTACAGCCGCTCGCCCCAGCTCGCCACCTCGTCGGCGCCGCTGGCCGCCAGCACGGCGGCGAGCGGGTCGCGGCCGTGCCGGAGGCTGTCCAGCAGCATCGGCGCCGCGCCGAGCAGCAGCCCTCCAGCCAGGGCTGCCCCGGCCCGCCCGGCCAGCTCCCGCCGGCGCCACCCCACCAGCACCGCGCCGAGCACCAGCACGAACGGCAGGATCAGCGGGTCGACCCAGAGCAGCAACCCGGAGACGAACCCCCAGCCCGCCCAGCGCAGCAGCCGCCCCCGCTTTGGGGACGCGGCCGCCCGAAGAGGCAGCCGCGCGCCCGGCCCGCCTGCGCACAGCCCCACCGTGAGCAGCGCCAGCGCCGCCCCGGCCGGGTTCAGCTCCGGGTAGCCGCCGCCGGCGATGAGCTGGTTCTTGACCACCCGGTCCGAGCCGAGCGCGAGTACGGCGACGACCAGCAGGGCGTACCAGCGGTCGCCGCCGAGCCGGCGGGTGAGCCGCCAGGACAGGGCGAGGAAGAGGGCGTACAGGGCGAGGGTCGGCAGCCGGAGGGTGAGCACCGACGGCCCGGCCAGGGCGACCAGCGGCGCGGCCAGGTACGCCTCCAGCGTGCCCATGTACGCCTGGCCGTAGAACCAGACCGGGAAGTCCTCGGCGCGGGCAATGTGCAGGGCGGCCAGCCCCATGGTCGCCTCGTCGCTGTTGCTGGGCGGCGCGTCGGCGAGCAGCAGGGCCAGCCGGTAGCCGATCCCGGCGCACCCGACCAGCAGGGCGAGCAGCGCCGGCAGCCGGGTACGCCGGGGTGTACGCGGGCGGGTGGCCTCGCGTGGCTCCTGGCGTACCCCGGCGGTCATCCCTGGGATCATGGCATCCGGCGGGCGGCCGGCGGTGCGTGACGCGGTGGACGGCCGGCCTCAGCCGGCGGCGACGACCTCGTCGCGGGCGGCGAGCGCCTGCTGGTAGAGCCGCCCGGCCCGGTACGACGAGCGGACCAGCGGGCCGCTCATCACGCCGGCGAAGCCGATCTCCTCGGCCTCCTCGCGCAGCTCGACGAACTCCTCCGGCTTGACCCAGCGGGTGACCGGGTGGTGCCGGGGGGAGGGGCGCAGGTACTGCGTGATGGTGATCAGCTCGCAGCCGGCCTCGTGCAGGTCGCGCAGCGCCTGGGAGACCTCGGCCCGCTCCTCGCCCATGCCGAGGATCAGGTTGCTCTTGGTGACCAGGCCGTCGGCGCGCGCCTGGCGGATCACGTCGAGGGAGCGCTCGTAGCGGAACGCCGGGCGGATCCGCTTGAAGATCCGCGGCACGGTCTCCACGTTGTGGGCCAGCACCTCGGGGCGGGACCCGAAGACCTCGGCGAGCTGCTCGGGCACCGCGTTGAAGTCGGGGATCAGCAGCTCGACGCCGCAGCCGGACTGGAGGGCGTGGATCTGCCGGACCGTCTCGGCGTAGAGCCAGGCGCCGCCGTCGGGCAGGTCGTCGCGGGCCACGCCGGTGATGGTGGCGTAGCGCAGGCCCATCGCGGCGACGGACTCGGCGACCCGGCGGGGCTCGTCGGCGTCGAACTCGGCGGGCTTGCCGGTGTCGATCTGGCAGAAGTCGCAGCGCCGGGTGCACTGGTCACCACCGATGAGGAAGGTGGCCTCCCGGTCCTCCCAGCACTCGTAGATGTTGGGGCAGCCGGCCTCCTGGCACACGGTGTGCAGCCCTTCGCGCGAGACGAGCCCGCGCAGCTGGGTGTACTCCGGGCCCATCTTGGCCTTGACCTTGATCCACGGCGGCTTGCGCTCGATCGGCGTCTCGGCGTTGCGCGCCTCGATCCGCAGCATGCGCCGCCCCTCGGGGGCGACCGTCGCGGTGCGCGCTGCCTGCTCAGTCGTCGGCGCGGAGTGCTCGATCGTCACAAAAGCGAGCCTACGCCGGTCGGTGGCCGTCGATGAACGTCGGGCGACGGGCGTCACGCCGCGAACCATGTGACACCGGACACCAGCCGTCAGAAATCCCCGTCACACGTGCCAGGGAAGGGTGCTAGCGTGCCGGGCAGAGCTGCGACGGAGCCGAGTAGCGCGCCGATCCGCCAGCGCAGAGAGCCGCCGGTTGCTGAGAGGCGGTCTGGCGCCGGTGCGTGAAGACCCTCCCGAGCTGCGGGAAGAACGGCGCCCTGCCTAGTAGAACCCGCCCGGCTGGCCCCGGTGAAAAGGCGACGAACGAGGCCTCCGCTTCGGCGGAGGTAAAGGTGTGGTGGCACCGCGAGGTTTCCCGCTCGCCCACACCTCCCGGGGATCGCGTTGCGATTGATCGAGGAGGTAACCGCCGTGCAACGCATCCTGTCCTCCCAGCTCAACCACCATGTCGGCGCGACCGTGCGGATCGCCGGCTGGGTGCACCGCCGCCGGCTGCTCAAGTCGGTGGCCTTCCTGATCGTCCGGGACGCCGCCGGTCTGGCCCAGGTGGTCGTCACCGACGCCGCCGTGCGCGCGGCCGTCGAGTCGCTGCCCGAGGAGACCGTCGTCGAGGTCACCGGCACGGTGGTCGCGAACGCCACCGCGCCCGCCAGGGTCGAGCTGGCCGACCCGGCGGTACGGCCGCTCGGCCCGCCCGCCGTCCCGCCGCCGTTCGACCTGTACCGGCCGGTGCTCACCGCCACCCTGCCCACCCAACTCGACCACGCGCCGACCGCGCTGCGCCACCCGACCCGCTCGGCGGCGCTGCGGATCTCGGCGGCGGCGGTGGCCGGCTTCCGGGCCGCCCTGGACGCCCGCGGGTTCGTGGAGATCCACACCCCGAAGGTGGTCGCCTCGTCCACCGAGAGCGGGGCGAACGTGTTCGCGCTGGACTGGTTCGGCCGGCCGGCGTACCTGGCCCAGTCGCCGCAGTTCTACAAGCAGCTCATGGTCGGCGTCTTCGAGCGGGTGTACGAGGTCGGGCCGGTGTTCCGCGCCGAGCCGCACGACACCGTCCGGCACCTGGCCCAGTACACCTCGCTCGACGTCGAGCTGGGCTTCGTCGCCGACCACCGGGACGTGATGGCCGTGCTGCGGGAGACCCTCGCCGGGATGCTGGCCGAGGTGGCCGTACGGGCCGGCGGGGCGCTCGCCACCCTGGACCTGGCCCTGCCCGAGGTGCCCGCCGAGATCCCGGCCGTGCACTTCACCGAGGCGCTGAAGATCGCCGGGGCCCCGGCCGACGAGCCGGACCTCGCCCCGGCGCACGAGCGGGCGCTGGGCGAGTGGGCGCGCCGCGAGCACGGATCGGACTTCCTCTTCGTGACCGGGTACCCGATGGCGAAGCGGCCGTTCTACACCCACCCGGACCCGGCCCGGCCCGCGTACTCCAACGGCTTCGATCTGCTGTTCCGGGGGATGGAGCTGGTCACCGGAGGGCAGCGGCTGCACCGCCACGAGGACTACCTGGCCGCCCTGGCGGCCCGCGGCGAGCCGGTCGAGCCGTACGCCGGGTACGTGGACGCGTTCCGGCACGGCATGCCGCCGCACGGTGGCTTCGCCATCGGGCTGGAACGCTTCGTCGCCCGGCTCACCGGCGCGGCCAACGTGCGCGAGGTGACCGCCTTCCCGCGGGACCTGCACCGGCTCACCCCCTGACCGGGGATCACGCCGCCGCGATCCGGGTACCCCGGGTCGCGGCGGCGGCCGGGAGGTGAGGGGCGGCATGGGCGAGCAGATGCGGGCGACGCTGCGCGGCCTGCTGCACGTGCGGCCCGCGCCCGGCGCACACCGGGTCGCGCTGCGGGCCGGGGTCAGCGTCCTCGTGCCGCTGCTCGCGGTGCTCGCGGCCGGCCGGCCCGGCTGGTCGGTGTACGCGGTCTTCGGGGCGTTCACCTCGCTCTACGGCCGCAACCACGTGCACCTCTCCCGGGCCGCCATGCAGGCCAGCGCCGGAGCGGCCCTCACCGCGACGGTCGTCCTCGGCGTGCTGGTCGGGGCGCTGCCGTCCCGGGAGTGGGTCGCGGTGCCGGTGGCGTCGGCCGTCGCGGCGCTGGGCGCCGTGCTGGCCGCCGCGCAGGACTGGCACCCGCCGGGGCCGCTGTTCCTGGTGTTCGCGTTCGGCGCGGTGGCCTCGGCGCCGCACGCCGTGTCGGACGTGCCGGTCGCCGCCGCGCTGGCCGGGGCGAGCGCCCTGTTCTCGCTGCTGGTCGGCAGCGTGGGCAGCGTGCTGCGGCGGCAGCGCAGCCGCCCGGCCCGGCTCGCGCACGTGTGGACCTGGCAGCCGGTGCGCTACGCCCTGGCCGTGGTGCTCGCCGGGGGCGTGGCGACCGCCGTCGGGATCGGCCACCCGTACTGGGCGATGGTGGCGGCGGTCGCCCCGCTCAGCGCGGCGGGGGTCACCGCCCAGCTGGTCCGTGCCGCGCACCGGATCCTCGGCACGCTGCTCGGGCTGCTGACCAGCGCGGTGCTGCTCGCCCCGGCGCTGTCGCCGTACGCCGTCGTGCTGGTGGTCGCGGTGCTCCAGATCGTCACCGAGCTGCTGGTGGGCCGCAACTACGGGCTGGCGCTGCTGTTCATCACCCCGATGGCGCTGCTCATGGGGCAGCTCGCGGTGGCCCGGCCGGCCGGGCAGCTGCTCTACGACCGGGGCGTGGAGACGGTCATCGGCGGGATCGTCGGCGGCGCGATCGTGCTCTGCGAGCCGTGGTTGCGGTCGCGGTTCGCCGCCGGCCCGCCCGCCGGCCCCGACATCTAGGGCGCGATCGGGAGCCGGCGCTTGTGGTCGGTGGCGCGGTAGCGGGCCACCAGCGCCGCCTCCACCCCGGCCGGCACCGGCCGGCCCTCCAGGTAGTCGTCGATGTGCTCGTAGGCCAGGCCGAGGGCGTCCTCGTCGAGCTTGCCCGGGGCCAGGGTCTCCAGGTCGGCCGTGGGCGCCTTGCCGACCAGCTCGGCGGGCGCGCCGAGCGCCGCAGCCAGCGCCCGCACCCGCCGCTTGGTCAGGCCGGTCAGCGGGACCAGGTCCGCCGCACCGTCGCCGTGCTTGGTGAAGAAGCCGGTGACCGCCTCGGCGGCGTGGTCGGTGCCGACCACCAGCCCGGCCTCGGCGCCGGCCACCGCGTACTGGGCGATCATGCGCTGCCGGGCCTTGACGTTGCCGAGCACGAAGTCCTGCTGGGCGTCGTCGCGGAAGGTCAGCCCGGCGGCGACCAGCGCGGCCAGGGCGGCGTCGGCGGCCGGCTTGACGTCGACGGTGAGCACCCGGTCCGGACGGATGAACGCCAGCGCCGCCTGGGCGTGGTGCTCGTCGGCCTGCACCCCGTACGGCAGGCGCATGGCGAGGAAGGCGGCCGGGTGACCGGCGGCGCGGGCCCGTTCCGCCGCGAGCTGGCAGAGCCGGCCGGCCGTGGTCGAGTCGACGCCGCCGCTGATGCCCAGGACCAGCGTGGTGAGGCCGGTGTCGACCAGGCGGTCGGCGAGGAAGACGACCCGGCGCTCGATCTCCTCGGCGGCGTCGAAGGTCGCCGGCACCTGGAGCTCCTCGGCGATCCGGTGCTGGGTCGACATCACGTCGGTCATCGGGGTCCTCTCCTCGTCAGGCGGGACCGAGCAGGTCCCAGGGGTTGCCGGCGAGGTCGCGGAAGACGGCGACCCGGCCGTACGGCTCGGTGCGCGGAGGCTTCACGAACTCGACCTTCGCGTCGACCATCCGCCGGTAGGTGGCGTCGAAGTCGTCGACCTGGAGGAAGAAGCCGACCCGGCCGTGGGTCTGGTCACCCACGGCGCCGGCCTGCCGCTCCCCGTCGGCGCGGGCCAGCAGCAGCCCGGTCCCGCCGCCCGGCGGGCGGACCACCACCCAGCGCTTCGGCCGGCCGTCGTTGGTCAGCGACGGCTTGTCCTCCACCAGCTCGAAGCCCAGCACCTCGGTGAAGAAGGCGATCGCCGGGTCGTAGTCGGCGACGACCAGGGTGACGAGATCGATCCGCACCCGGTCAGTCCTGGACCGTGACCAGGGTCGGCAGGTGCCGCTCGACCACCGGCAGCACGTCGGCGACGGTGATCGGGCGGCCCAGCTCGGCGGTGAGCGAGGTGACGCCGGCGTCGCGGATGCCGCACGGGACGATCCGGTCGTAGTACGTCAGGTCGCAGTCGCAGTTGATCGCGAAGCCGTGCAGGGTGACGCCCCGGGCCACCCGGATGCCGATGGCGGCCACCTTGCGGGCCGGACCCCGGTCGTCCTCCGGCACCCAGACGCCGCTGCGCCCCTCGACCCGGCCCGCGGCCAGCCCGAACTCGGCGCAGACGTCGATCAGGAGCTGCTCGGTGCGCCGGACGTACGCCACCACGTCGACCGGGTCGGGCAGCTTGACGATCGGGTAGCCGACCAGCTGCCCCGGCCCGTGCCAGGTGATCTTGCCGCCGCGGTCGACGTCGACCACCGGGGTGCCGTCCATCGGCCGGTCCCACGGCTCGGTCCGCTTGCCTGCGGTGTAGACGCTGGGGTGCTCCAGCAGCAGCACGGTGTCGCCCCGCTCGCCGGCCACCACGGCCTCGTGCAGCCGGCGCTGCTCGTCCCAGGCGGCCTGGTACTCCAGCAGCCCGGCACGCACGGCACTCAACCCGGATGTCGTCACGCTCACGGCTCCACCCTAGTCCTGACGGCGCCGGTCGGTCCGCGTGAGCCTCGTCGCCCTCCCGCGCGACCTTGCACTTCCGGCCGCCGGTTCGCGGGATCCGCACCCGATGCCGGGGCGGCTACCGCACGATCGCGGCGGTCAGGACGGCGGGACCCGCCACACCCAGACGTCCTCGACCCGCTCGGGCGGGCCGAGCAGGGCCGTGGCGGTGCGGCGGATCGCGTCCTCGTCGACGTCGAACTTCGCCCCGTGCACCCGGTCGGCCAGCACCACCGTCTCGACCCCCCAGTAGCGCAGGTCGGCCCGGGACTCCCGGATGCTGCCCTCGGTGACGATCGGCACCAGCCCGGTCCGGCCGGCCTGGTCCATGAGTGCGCTGAACGTACGCGGCACCGGGCCGATCCGGCCCCGGCCGTCCGGCCCGCCCGGGCCGAGGAAGAAGCCGGCCGGGATGCGGAACTCGCCCTGCCGGTGCGCCAGGGCGTACGCCTGCCAGCGCTGGCCGTCCGGATAGAGGTCCACGGTCAGCGGCAGCGGGGTGAGCACCCCGCCGGGGGAGACGTAGCGCTGCCAGGCGCCGGTGGTGATGAACGCGGGCACCGGCTCCCGATCGTGGGTCAGCAGCGGGGTGGGCAGCAGCGGCAGCAGCGCGGCGGTGAAGCCGAGCGCCCAGGCCAGCGCGGTGGCGCGGTGCCGGGGCGGCCGGGCGCGCAGCGCGTCGACCGTGTACGCCAGCAGCAGCCCGATCACCGGGGCCACCACCAGGGCCAGCCGGGAGGGCAGCGCCGCGTTGATCACCGGCAGGTTGTCCAGCACCCCGAACGGCAGCAGCTGGTCGGTGCGCCGGCCGTTCCACTTGGCCGTGGGCCCCCAGGAGAGCACCGCGAAGACCACGGCGGTCACCCCGAGCGCGGTGAGCGTGGCCCGGAACGCCCGGTCGGCGCGCCGCCAGAGCAGGGCGAAGCAGGCCACGGCGAGCAGCAGCAGCGGGATGCCGAAGAAGGAGTTCTCCTCGGTCGGGTTGGGCGCGAGGGAGGTGCCGAGCCCGGCCCAGCCGGCCAGCGACCGCCGCGGGTACGACCCGTACGCGGCGATGTCCTCGGAGTGGATGAGCGGGTCGAAGCCGGTCCCGTGGAACCGCTGCGGCCCGGCGAAGTGCAGCCACAGCGGGTACGCCAGCAGCACCCCGGAGACGAGCGCGGTCACCCCGAGCCCGCGCAGGAAGCTGGGCAGCGCCTCCCGTACCTCGGCCCGGCGTACCGGGTGCAGTGCCCACACCAGCAGGAACAGCGCGACCGCCAGCGCCGTGAAGAAGAGCCCCTCGGCGGCGATCGAGAAGGCGACCGCCACCAGCACGCCGAGCACCACCCCGCCGAGGATCGCCCGGCCGGGGCGGCGCAGCCGGAGCACGCCCCAGATGAGCAGCGGCACCAGCCAGCCGGCGGTCCAGTTCAGGTGCGCGTTGGCGTGCGACACCATGGCGGGGCAGTAGGCGATGAAGAGCCCGCCCACCCCGGCGGCCAGCCGGCTGGTGACGAGGTGCCGGCTGAGCAGCCAGTACCAGGCCACCGCGGTGGCCGCGAGGTTGAGCGTGAGGATCACCAGGAACGTCGCCGGCGGCCCGACGAGGTACGTCAGCGGCGCGAAGACCACCGCGTACGCGGTGATCGAGGTGTTGACCGCCAGGTTCACCCCGTCCGGGACGTTGATCAGGTGGGTGAAGAACGGGTTCTCCCCGTGGGTCACGGCGTGGCCGCCGAAGGCCAGCAGCCACTCGAACAGGGCCTGGTCGCTGGAGTTCACGGTGATCGTGCGGGTGTTCGGGTCCCGCCACAGCCCGCTGGTCACCCAGAGGGCCAGCGCCACCGCGGCGAGCACCAGCAGCAGGTCGGCGCGCCGGTTCCGGGAAGCGGGCGCGGTCGACGGGCCGGTGGCCAGGGACGGGGAGGACGGCACGCAGCGGACGTTACCAACCGGACCTGGACACGCCGGTCAGACACGAAACCCGGTGGGCACAAAGCCATCAGCACACTTCGGCGTTCATGAATGTGTGAGCCGCGGCCATTCCGGGGCGTGAAACACGGACGTAACGTCGCGGCAACTCGAAGGTGACCCAGTTCACAATTCGCCGTCAGGAGGTCGCCGTGCGCCGCTCCTCATCCCTTCTCACCCGCCTGGCCGGGGTGGCGGCCGGGGTCGTGCTCGCCGCGGCCACCGTCCTCGTCGCCGCTCTGCCCGCGCAGGCCGCCACGCTCACCCAGGTCACCGGCTTCGGCTCGAACCCCGGCAACCTGGCCATGTACGCCTACCGCCCGGACGGCCTGCCGGCCAACGCCCCCGCCGTGGTGCTGCTGCACGGCTGCACCCAGAACGCCACGACCTACTTCACCAACTCCGGCTGGCAGAAGTACGCCGACCAGTGGAAGTTCGCGCTGATCGTGCCGCAGCAGCCCTCGGCCAACAACGCCAACTCCTGCTTCAACTGGTTCGAGACCGGGGACACCGCCCGGGGCCAGGGCGAGGCGCTGTCGGTCAAGCAGATGGTCGACTACGCCAAGGCCAACTACTCCGTCGACGGCAGCCGGGTCTACGTGAGCGGCCTGTCCGCGGGCGCGGCGATGAGCGCCGTCATGCTCGCCACCTACCCGGACGTCTTCGCCGCCGGCTCGGTGATCGCCGGCCTCCCCTACCGCTGCGCCACCAGCATGACCAACGCCTTCAGCTGCATGAACCCGGGCGTGGACAAGACCCCGGCGCAGTGGGGGGACCTGGTCCGCAACGCGTACGCCGGCTACACCGGCAAGCGCCCCCGGGTGGCCATCTGGCACGGCACCTCGGACACGACGGTCGCGCCGCTGAACGCCGCCGAGTCGCGGGACCAGTGGACCAACGTGCTGGGCGTCTCCCAGACCCCGACCAGCACCGCCTCGCTGCCGGCCGGCACCAGCCTGGAGGTGTACGGCAGTGACCAGGTGCGGCTCTACCGGGTCTCCGGCATGGGCCACGGCACCCCGGTCGACCCGGGCTCGGCGGCCGACCAGTGCGGCACCGCCGGGGCGTACTTCCTGGACACCATCTGCTCGACCTACCGCGACGCGCTCTTCTTCGGCTTGAACGGCGGGAGCACGCCCAGCCCGACCCCGACGGCGACCGCGTCACCCTCGCCGACCCCGACCCCGAGCCCGACCCCGACGACCGCGCCGGTCTGCGTGACCGCCAGCAACTACGCGCACGTCACGGCCGGCCGCGCCTACCAGTCCGGCGGCTACGCCTACGCGCTGGGCAGCAACCAGCGGATGGGCCTGTACAACACCTTCTACACGAGCACCCTCAAGCAGACCGGCCCCGCCTACTGGGTGATCGGCTGCTGACCGTGCCGCCGCCGCCCTCGCCGGCTCAGTCGGTGAGGGCGGCGCGCAGCGCCCCCGGCAGGTCCGGATGGGTCCAGGCGAAGCCGGCCCTGCCGAGCACGCCGGGCAGGACCCGGGTGCTGGTGAGCGCCTCGTGGGCGAAACCGCCGAGGGCCACCTTCAGGGCCAGCGCGGGGATCGGCATGATCGCCGGCCGGTGCAGTTGGCGGGCCAGCTCGCGGGTGAACTCGGCGTTGGTGACCGGGGCCGGGCCGACCACGTTGACCGGGCCGGCGACGTCGCCGCGGGCCAGCAGGAAGGCCACCGCGTCCAGCCAGTCGTGCAGCGAGATCCACGGCAGCCACTGCCGGCCGTTGCCCAGCTTGCCGCCGACACCCAGCCGGAACGGCAGCAGCTGCGGCTTGAGCATGCCGCCGTCGCGGTGCAGCGGCAGCCCTGTGCGCAACCGCACCACCCGGGTCCCGGCGTCCTCGGCCGGGCGGGTGGCGGCCTCCCACACCCGGCAGACGTCGGCCAGGAAGCCCTCACCGGCCGGCGAGTCCTCCTCGACCGTCCGGTCGCCGGTGTTGCCGTACCAGCCGACGGCGGAGGCGTTGAGCAGCGTCGCGGGCCGGTCGGCGGCGGGCAGCCCGGCGACGGTGATCGCCAGCGTGGTGGTGCTGTCCACCCGGCTGGACCGGATCAGACCCTTGTACGCGTCATCCCAGCGCTTGTCGCCCACCCCGGCGCCGGCCAGGTTCACGACCGCCTCGGCGTCGGCCACGACCTGCGGGTCGAGCTGGGCGGCGGACGGATTCCACTGCCGCTCGTCGGGGGTGCGCGGTGGGCGGCGGACCAGGCGGGTGACCTGGTGCCCGTCCGTGGTGAGCCGGTCGACCAGTCGGGTGCCGAGGAAGCCGGACACTCCGGCCATGAGGATCCGCATGGGCATATCTTCGTGTACGTATCCGGACTTGGCTGCGTTGAGCGAAATCACTCACTCGTCGTTCGCGCTCCGGCCGGCGTGGGACGGCCGTTCACTCCCCGGTCCGGCCGTCGATCGCCTCGCGCAGGATGTCGGCGTGTCCGAGGTGGCGGGCGTACTCGTCGATCATGTGGGCGAGGATCCAGCGCAGCGGGTATTCGCGCCCGCTGTCGGGGTGGCGGCCCACCGCGTCCAGCGGGCGCTCGGCGGTGATCCGCCGTGAGGTGGCCACCTCCGCCCGCCAGAGCGCGAAGGTCTCCGCCCCGGTGGCCCCGGCGACGTCGGTGAACGGGGCGTCCGGGCCGCCGGTGAGGTCGAAGAGGTCGCCCGGGAAGGCTTCGGCCAGCACCGCCTGGAAATACCACCGCTCCACGGTGGCCAGGTGCCGGACCAGGCCGATCAGCGACAGGCCGGACGAGGGCACCGGCCGCAGCCGCAGCTGCGCGTCGGTGAGCCCGGCGCACTTGCGGACCAGGGCTTCACGCTGGAAGTCCAGGAAGGTCTCCAGCAGCGCGCGTTCGTCCACGGTGGCCGCCAGCGCGAAACGTTCGTCGTCCACGGCCCGCATCGTACGCGTGTTCGACGTGTGGCGGGTGCCCCCGGCTCAGCCGGCGAGACGGGGGAGCAGCGGTCCGAGCTGGTCGACGGCGTCGGTGCGTACCACGAAGCGGGTGATCCCCCAGCGGCGCCGGTGCTCCGCGACGGCGGCGACGATCTCCTCCGCCGTGCCGATCAGCACGAACGGGGTGGCGAGCACGTCGGCGACGGTCAGCCCGGTGTCGGCGGCGATCGCGGCGGCGGCGGCCTCCGCGTCGTCGGTCACGGTCACCTGCTGCACGAGGGCCTCCAGCGCGGGCGGCACGTCCCGCCCGGCCGCTCCGGCCGCCACGTGCGCGAGCTGCGCCTCGATCTGGTCGGCGCGCCACCGCACGTCGTGCTGGTGGCCGTCGGCGAGGGTACGCCCGAAGCCGGTCAGGCCGACCACGTCGGCGTGCGCGCCGGCCCAGCGCAGCAGCGTCGAGTTGGCCGTACCCATGGTGAGCGGCACCCGGTGCTGGACGGGCCGCAGTTCGGTGAGGCGCGCCGCATGGGCGGCCAGCTCCGGGGTGTCCACGGTGACCTCGTCGCCCGCGAGCAGGGCCTGCAGGGCCTCGGCGACCGCGACGCAGCGGCGGACCCGGGCGGCCACGTCGGGGCGCTCCCGGCCGACGGCCCGCCACTCGGCCGGGGTGTGGCCCGCCCCGAGACCGAGCCGGGCCCGGCCCCCGGAGACCACGTCCAGGGTGGCCACGTCGGTGGCGAGCAGGATCGGCTCCCGCACACCGGCGTTCGACACGTACGAGCCGAGGCCGAGCGTCGACGTCACCGCCGCCGCGGCGGCGAGGGCCACGAACGGCGACGCGCCGTGCCCCGGGTGGTCGGAGGCCAGCAGCGCGTCGAAGCCGGCGGCCTCGACCCGCCGGGCCAGGCCGGTCCAGCTCGTCGCGTCGATGGGCCGGGCCTGCACGGAGAAGATCACCATGGCCCCAGCATCGTCGGAGACCCGCCGCTCCGGCCAGCCCGGGCGGGCTGATTCTGCCGACGGCCGAACCCGGCCGGAGGTGGGAAGGGGCCCCCGCGCGGGGGCCCCTTCCTCTCACGCGGACTCGTGCACGGCGGCGAGGCGGGACAGGTCGTCGTCGGTGAGCCGCAGGGCGCCGGCCGCGACGTTCTGCTCCAGGTGCGCCGGGTTGCCGGTGCCCGGGATGGCGAGCACGTTCGGCCCCTGCCGCAGCGTCCAGGCCAGCCGGACCTGCGCCGGGGTCACTCCGTGCTCCCGGGCCACGGCGCGCACCTCGTCGTGCTCCTCGCCGCTCGCCCCCGCCTCCCGCCCGCTGGTGGCGAGGGAGAAGAACGGCACGAACGCGGCGCCGTGCGCGGCGCAGTCCCGGATGAGCGCGTCGTTGCTCCGGCGGTAGCCCAGGCCCCACGAGTTCTGCACGCAGACCACGGGGGCGATGGCGCGCGCCTCGGCGACCTGGCCCAGCGTCACCGCCGAGACGCCGAGGTGCCGGATCAGGCCGGCGTCGCGCAGCTCGGCGAGCGCGCCGAAGTGCTCGGCCAGCGGCTCCGGGCCGTACACCCGGAGGTTCACCACGTCGAGGTGGTCACGGCCGAGCTGGCGCAGGTTCTCCTCGACCTGGCCGCGGAGCTGGTCCGGCCGGGCCATCGGCAGCCACCGGCCGGACGGGTCCTTGCCCGGCCCGACCTTCGTGACGATGACCAGATCCTCCGGGTACGGCGACAGCGCCCGGTTGATCAGTTCGTTGGCCGAGCGCAGCGGCGAGAAGTAGAAGGCCGCCGTGTCGATGTGGTTGATGCCCAGCTCCACCGCGCGGCGCAGTACCGTCACCGCCCGGTCCCGGTCGCTGGGGCTGCCGTCGGCGTTCGCGGTCAGCCGCATCGCGCCGAAGCCGATCCGGTTGACGGTGCGGTCGCCGAGCCGCCAGGTGCCCGCCGCGGCGGTGTCGACGGTGTCGATGGTCATGCGGTCTCCGTCCGATCGAGAAGGTCCCCGGTGTCGGGTGGCGTGACGCCGAGCAGTTCCACGGGGTCGCCGGCCAGCCGGTTCAACGCGGCGACGATCTTCCTCTCCTCGTAGCTGAAGTGGGACTCCAGCAGCGCCGCCAGCCCGTCCAGCTCGGTGCGGACGGTCCGGCCGTCGGCCGCCCCGGCGAGCAGGGTGTCGATCCGGCGCAGCAGGTCGGCGACCATGCGGTGATCGGCGCTCAGCTCGGCGAGCACGGGCCGCAGCTCGGGCACCTGCTCGGCGAGGGCCCGGAACGCGCCGCCGTCCTCGCCGGTGTGGTGGCGGTCCAGCGCCGCGCAGAACCCGGCGCAGTGCGCGCGCAGCTCCCGGGTCAGCGTGGCGGTGCCGCCGCCGGGGGAGTCGAGGCTCGCGCGGAGCCGGGCCAGCTCCTCGCGGAGCCAGTGGTGGATCTCGATCAACTGGGTGCCGAGCGCGGTCAGCCGCCCGCTCGACGGATGGGATGGGTGCACATGGTCCCCTGCAGTCCCGCGCCTCCATGCCCACGACGGCCTCCGTGCCGGGTGCACCGCGACGCTGCCGGGAGTCTACGCGCCGTCGCGTCGGGGCGGGGACCGTGATGAGTCCGGCTCCCGGTCAGCGGCCGGCGGCGGGCCGGGTTGCGGGCTGGAGCCGGAACGAGACGCCCTCCATGAGGCGCTGGTGCCGGGTGTTGTGAAAGGTGGCGACCCGCCAGTCGCCGTCCGCGCCCCGGACGAGGGTCCAGGTCTGGATCTTGTCCGGCTTCCCCGGCCGCCCCTTGCCCGTGGCGCCGCGACTCACCAGCACGGCCACGTCGTCGGTGAGGAACCGCAGGTCGTCGACCTCGATGGTGAGCCGGGTCCCCTTGAGGAAGCTGTCGAAGAGCGCCTGGTGCGCGGCGCCGATCTCGGCCGCTCCCCGGTAGTGGGTGCCGGCGTAGGTGACGTAGCTGGCGTCGTCGGTGAAGGCGGTGCCGTAGCCGGTGCCGTCCCCGCGGGCCCAGGTGTCGGCGAGCTGGTCCAGCACGGTGTGGATGGCGGCGATGTCCCGCTGGCTGTCGGCCTGTCGCATGGTCTAACCTCCGTTGGTAGCTGCTTCAAGGAAGCCTCTTCCTTGAAGAAGTCTCTTCCTTCAGGAAGAGATTAGAAAGAGGGTCGGTTCGTGTCAACTCCGCAGACGCGCCCGGACGCCGCGGTCTACCGGCGCTACCTGAGCGCGGTGCTGCTGCACGGCCACGCGAGCGCGAAGGAGTGCGGCCTGGGCGGCACCGACCTGTACGCGCTGAACATCCTGGAGCTGTCCGGGCCGATGACGCCGGGCGAGCTGGGAGTGCGGACCGGCCTCACCACCGGGCCGACGACGCGGCTGATCGACCGCCTCGAACAGGCCGGCTACGTACGCCGGGTGCCGTCGCCGGACGACCGGCGGAAGGTGATCGTCGAGCCGGTCGGCAAGCCGGCCGGCCTGGACGAGGTGCTGGCCCCGGCCCGCCGGAGGATCGGCGAGATCCTCCAGGGCTACGCCCCGGAGCAGCGGGAGGTCCTGTTCGACTACTTCGCCCGCGCCGCGGCCGCGTACGAGGAGGCCGCCGCCGAGCTGCGCCGCTGAGGCCGGAGCCGGCTCACTCGCCCTCGTCGCGCTCGTGCGGCTCGTGCCAGCGCGCCCGGTAGGCCGCCTCGTGCGCCTCGTGGCTGGTGCGCTCCTCGAAGACCAGCCCCCGCAGCGCCCGCCGGCCCTCGTCGAAGACGATCACCTCGGTGGCCACCATGCCGACGGTGATCGCCGTCAGCAGGGTCAGGGCGGCCAGCGCGGGCAGGTGTACGGCCAGCGGGATGCTCACGGCCAGCAGCAGCACCGTGCCGACCCGGGTCCAGCTCAGGGTGCGCAGGGTCCGGAGCTGGAAGAGCATGTTGCCGCAGAGGTAGCAGATGACCCCGCCGAAGAGCAGCGGTACGCCGGGGCCCTGCGTCGGCAGGTGCTGCGGCACGTGCGGGTCGGCGACCTGGTGCACGATCATCTCCGCGCCGAGCGCGAACAGGATGATGCCGGCGATCATCGGCAGGAACAGATACGCGTAGGCATCCCGGGCCATGGCGACGCGGGGACCGTCCTCGGCGGCGTGCAGGGCGATCCGGGCGGCCGGCCCGATCATGTCGTAGTGCGCCCACCAGAGCGCGGCGGTGAAGAAGATGCCGAGCACGGCAGCCGCCACGGCCTCCCAGGTCGGCGGCTGGCCGAGCAGGTTGCTGCCGACGCCGACCGAGATGACCGACTCGCCCAGCGCGATGATGAGGATGAGGTCGTACCGCTCGGTCCAGTGCTCGGCGGAGGCCACGCCCCAGCCCCAGGTGCCCGCGATGAGGCCGGTGGAGTACTGGAGCACCACGACGGTCGCCCACAACCCGTCCCGGACCGCCGCCGCGGAGAGCAGGTCGTCGATCTTCGGCGGGATCAGCGCGGCGACGCCCAGCAGCAGGGTGCTGCCCACCAGCTCGGGCATGAACCGGAGGAGCTGCCGGCGCTCGTTCGGGCTGTCCCGCACCGCGTGCAGGTAGAGCAGCAGGTGCACGCCCCGGATGACGGTGTAGCTGACCGCCGCGACGATCGGCCCGGCCGCGTTGCCCCGCGGGTCCCGGAACGCGTTCGGCAGGGACAGGGCGAAGGTGAACAGGGCCGCCATGCCGACCGTCATGAGGACCGGGACGAAGCCCTCGCCGAGCCGGATCCGGGTCGCCACGATGCTGTGCACCACCCACGACCACCAGAGCACGGCCAGGACCAGCAGCGCGTGCAGCAGCGCGCTGCCGCTGACCTGGAGCGCGGTGGCCCGGGTGATGATGAAGAACGAGAAGACGAAGACCAGGTCGAAGAAGACCTCGAACCGGTCCACCCGGGCCCCGGGCGCCACCGGCACGGCGGGCCCGAGGCGCCCCCGCCACCCGAAGCCGCTCACCGGACGAGTCTGTCAGCGCGGGGTCGCCGCCGGGCCGGATTCTGCCCAGGCCGGCCGGTGGCGCGGACCGCCGACCGGCGTTACCTCGCCGCCGGCCGGGGAAACCGCGGGAACCGCGGCGTCCAGCAGCCGCGCGACCGGCCCGTGCCGCCACCGACAAGGATGGATCATGACCAGCAGCGCACCCGTCAGCACGCCGTACTCCCGTGAGACCACCGCCCTGGAGGTGGTCCGTGACCTCGACCTGACGGGCCGGCGGGCCGTCGTCACCGGCGGCGCCTCCGGCATCGGCATCGAGACCGCCCGCGCGCTCGCCGCCGCCGGGGCCGACGTCACGATCGCGGTCCGCAACACCGAGGCCGGACAGCGCGCCGCCACCGACATCACGGGCAGCACGGGCAACGACCGGATCCTGGTCGCACCGCTCGACCTGGCCGACCTCGGCTCGGTCGCCACCTTCGTCCGGACCTGGGACGGGCCGCTGCACATGCTGGTGAACAACGCGGGCATCATGGCCTCGCCCGAGATGCGCACCGAGCAGGGCTGGGAGATGCAGTTCGCGACTAACCACCTCGGGCACTTCGCGCTGGCCACCGGGCTGCGCCCGGCGCTCGCCGCGGCCGAGGGCGCGCGGATCGTCTCGGTCAGCTCGGCGGCCCACCTGCGGTCGCCGGTGGTCTTCTCCGACATCCACTTCCGGCAGCGGGCGTACGACCCGTGGCTGGCGTACGGGCAGTCCAAGACCGCGAACGTGCTCTTCGCGGTGGACGCCACCCGGCGCTGGGCCGATGACGGGATCTACACCAACGCGTTGATGCCGGGCGCGATCCGGACCAACCTCCAGCGCTACATCAGCGAGGAGGAGCTGGACCGGATGCGCTCGCAGAGCGGCGGTGGGGCGGCGTACTGGAAGAACCCCGAGCAGGGGGCGGCCACGTCGGTGCTGGTCGCCGCCTCACCGCTGGTCGCCGGGGTCGGCGGCCGGTACTTCGAGGACTGCCAGGAGGCCGGGCCGAACCAGCCGGG
The DNA here is from genome assembly GCF_040609975.1 of Micromonospora sp. NPDC004551. Lineage (NCBI taxonomy): Bacteria > Bacillati > Actinomycetota > Actinomycetes > Micromonosporales > Micromonosporaceae > Micromonospora > Micromonospora sp. NPDC004551. Next base: position 23,760 of record NZ_JBEXLM010000002.1, read on the forward strand.
CACGCGCACCGGCTACGCCCCGTACGCGCGGGACCCGGAGGCCGCCGAGCAGCTCTGGGACGTCTCCGAGGAGCACCTGCGCGGCTGACCCGGAGACGACGAGAGGGGCGCGCGGCCGAAGCCGCACGCCCCTCTTCCGTCCGGGGGGTCAGAGCCCCAGTTCGGCCTCGAAGTTGCCGGCCTCCAGCCGCTCCTTGACCGCGACGAGGAAGCGGGCCGCGTCCGCGCCGTCGATCAGCCGGTGGTCGTACGACATGGCCAGGTAGACCATCGACCGGACCGCGACGACCTCGCCCAGCTCCGGGTCGTTGACCACGACCGGGCGCTTGACCACGGCACCCGTGCCGAGCATCGCCGACTGCGGCGACGGCACGATCGGGGTGTCGAAGAGCGCGCCCCGGCTGCCGGTGTTGGTCAGCGTGAAGGTCGCACCCGCGAGCTCGTCCGGGCTGATCTTGTTGGTCCGGGTGCGCTCGGCCAGGTCGGCGACCCGCTTGGCGATCCCGCCCAGGTTGAGGTCACCGGCGTTGTGGATGACCGGCACCAGCAGGCCCCGCTCGGTGTCCACGGCGATGCCGAGGTGCTCCGCGTTCGGGTAGGTGATCGTCCCGCCCTCCAGGTCCAGCTGGGCGTTGACGATCGGGTAGGACTGGAGCGCCTCGACGGCGGCCAGGGCGAAGAACGGCAGGAAGGACAGCTTCACGCCGTGCCGCTGCAGGAAGGAGTCCTTGGCCTGGGCCCGCAGCTTGGCGATCCGGGTGACGTCCACCTCGATCACCGTGGTGAGCTGCGCCATCTCGTGCAGCGACTCGTGCATCCGGTTGGCGATGGCCTTGCGGATCCGGGGCAGCTTCTCGACGGTGCCACGCTTGCTGCTCGGCTGCGGCTTCGCGGCCGGCTTGGCCGGGGCGGGAGCCGCGGCGGCAGCCGGCGCGGCCTGGGCGGCCTTCGCCTTCTCGGCCGCCTCCAGCACGTCCTGCTTCCGGATCCGCCCGCCGACGCCCGTGCCGTTGACCGAGGAGAGGTTCACCCCGTGCTCGGCGGCCAGCTTGCGGACCAGCGGGGTCACGTAGCCGGCGCCCTCCTCGCCACCGGCCTGGGCCGGGACGGTCGGCCGCTGCGGCGTGGCGGTCGGCGCGGCCGGCTGGGCGGCCTGCTCGGCCTTGACCGGCTGCGCGGCCCGCTCCGTCTCGGCGGCCGGCTCGTTGTAGGACATGCCCGGGGTCGGCTCCTCGACCTTCGGCTCGGGCTTGGGCTCCGGCTTCGGCTCGGGCTTCGCCTCGGCCTTGGGCTCGGGCTTCGGCTCCGGCTTCGGCTGGGCCGGCGCGGCACCGGCCGCGCCCACGATCGCCAGGACGCCGCCGACCTCGGCGGTCTCGTCCTCGGGAACCTTGATCTCCAGCAGCGTGCCGGCGACCGGCGACGGGATCTCGGTGTCGACCTTGTCGGTGGAGACCTCCAGCAGCGGCTCGTCCACCTCGACGGTCTCGCCGACCTGCTTGAGCCAGCGGGTCACCGTGCCCTCGGTGACGCTCTCGCCCAGGGCCGGCATGGTGACCGGGGTGCCCTCGCCGGACGGCGCGGCGGCCGGGGCGGGCTCCTCGACGGCCGGCTGCTCCGCCTCGGCCTGCGGCTCGGCGGCGGCCTGCTCGGCCTGCTCCGCCGGGGCCTCCTGCTGCGGGGCGGCCCCGCCGGCCTCCTCGCCCTCGCCGGCGATGACCGCAAGCTCGCTGCCGACCTCGGCGGTCTCGTCCTCGCCGACCACGATCCGGCTCAGCACGCCCGCCGCGGGCGACGGGATCTCGGTGTCCACCTTGTCGGTGGACACCTCAAGCAGCGGCTCGTCGACCTCGACGGTGTCGCCCTCCTGCTTGAGCCAGCGCGTGACGGTGCCCTCGGTGACGCTCTCGCCGAGCCGGGGCATGGTGACCGATACCGGCATGTTCTCCAGACTCCTTCATTTCCCTGGTGGGATCATCGCCCGTCGCCGGACGCCGCGGTTGTCGTGTCAGGCGTGCGCGTGCAGCGGCTTGCCGGCCAGGGCCAGGTGTGCCTCGCCCAGAGCCTCGTTCTGGGTCGGGTGGGCGTGCACGAGCTGCGCCACCTCGGCCGGGTAGGCCTCCCAGTTGTAGATGAGCTGCGCCTCGCCGATCAGCTCGCCGACCCGGGCGCCGACCATGTGGACGCCGACCACCGGGCCGTCCTCCACCCGGACCAGCTTCACGTGGCCGGCGGTCTTGAGGATCTGGCTCTTGCCGTTGCCGCCCAGGTTGTAGTTGTAGGTCTTGACCTTGTCGGCGCCGTACTGCTCCTTGGCCTTCGCCTCGGTCAGGCCGACCGACGCCAGCTCGGGGTCGCAGTAGGTGACCCGCGGGATACCGGCCTCGTCGATCACGGCCGGGTTCTTCCCGGCGATCTCCTCGGCGACGAAGATGCCCTGCTGGAAGCCGCGGTGGGCGAGCTGGAGGCCGGGCACGATGTCGCCGACGGCGTAGACGTTCGGCACGCTGGTGCGCAGCCGCTCGTCGGTCAGCACGTAGCCGCGGTCCATCTTGACGCCCTGCTCCTCGTAGCCGAGGTTGGCGGTGGTCGGGCCGCGGCCGACGGCGACGAGCAGCAGCTCCGCCTCGACCGTGTCGCCGCCCTGGATGGTCAGCTTCACGCCGTTCTCGGTCTTCTCGACCTTCTCGAACGGCTTGCCGACCTTGAAGTTGATCTTCCGCTTGCGGAACGCCCGCTCCAGCGCCTTCGAGGACTCCTCGTCCTCGGCCGCGACCAGGCGGGGCAGCGCCTCGACGATGGTCACGTCGACACCGAAGGACTTCCAGACGCTGGCGAACTCCACGCCGATCACGCCGCCGCCCAGCACGATCGCCGAGGAGGGGACCCGGTCCAGGGTCAGGGCGTGGTCGCTCGTGATGATCCGCTCGCCGTCGATCTCCAGGCCGGGCAGGCTCTTGGCGTACGAGCCGGAGGCCAGGATGATGTTGCGGCCGGTGTAGCGCTTGCCGTCGACCTCGACGACGTTCTTCCCGACCAGCTTGCCGGCGCCGGCCACGAAGGTGATCTTCTTGGCGCCGCCCACCAGGCCCTGGAGGCCCTTGTAGAGGCGGGAGATCACGCCGTCCTTGTACGAGTTGACCGCCGCCATGTCGATGCCGACCAGCTCGGCCTTGACGCCGAACTGCTCCGACTCACGGGTCTGGTCGGCGATCTCGGCGGCGTGCAGCAGGGCCTTGGTCGGGATGCAGCCGTTGTGCAGGCAGGTGCCCCCGAGCTTGCCCTTCTCGATCAGCGCGACGGACAGGTCCAGCTGGGCGGCACGCAGCGCCGCCGCGTAGCCGCCGCTACCACCTCCGAGGATGACGATGTCGAAGGTTGCGTCGTTCGGCTCGCTCACGTCCAACTCCCAGGTCGCGTCGCTGCATCGGGGGTTACGGCGGAGTAACAGGCACACCCCACCTCGGTCATCTTGTCACCACCGGGGTCGGAGCGCGTACCGAGGTGCCCAACGACACGTCCGCGACACGTACGCTTGGCACCGTCTTCGATGACGGACGGGGGAGGAGTGGGTTCGGTGGGGCTGTTCCGACGACGCAAGCAGGCGGGCGCGGTGAGTCGCGACCGGGCCGCCGACCGCGCCGATCTGGACCATCTTGAGAGCTTCGTCCGCACCCGGCGGGGCGTCGAGGCGTATCTGGAACCCCGGACCACGGTCACCGAGACCACGATCATGCTGATCGCCGACGACGGCGAGTGGACCCGGCGGCGGGTCGGCGGGCCGGAGGAGGGCCGCCGGTTCGCGCACCGGCTGGCCATCCCGATCTACGACGTCCGGCTCATGGGCTACCCGCAGCGGATGCGCGACTACAACGAGCGCCGCAAGCGCCGCCCCGAGCTGTTCTGAGCCCGGCACGCCGACGGGGCGCCCCCCGGCGAGGGGAGCGCCCCGTTGCGGCGTGCGTGCGCGTCAGCCGTTGGCGGCGACGTCGTCGACCAGGTGCAGCAGGGTGCGCACCGGAACGCCGGTGCCGCCCTTGGTCCAGTAGCCGGTGGCCTCGCCCGAGTGGTAGCCGGGGCCGGCGATGTCGATGTGCGCCCAGGCCACCTCGTCGGTGACGAACTCGCGCAGGAAGACACCGCCCTGGAGCATGTGGCCCGCCCGGTCCATGCCGGCGTTGACCTGCGAGATGTCGGCGACCTCGGAGTCCATGCCCTTGCGTACGTCGTCCGGCAGCGGCATCGGCCAGGCCGGCTCGCCGGTCGCGTCACCCGCGGCCCGGACCCGCTCGCACAGCTCCGGGGTGCCCATCACGCCGGCGATCCGCTTGCCCAGCGCGATCACCTGGCCGCCGGTCAGCGTGGAGGTCTCGAACAGGTAGTCGGTGCCGTCCTCGCAGGCCCGGGCGATCGCGTCGGCCAGGATCATCCGGCCCTCGGCGTCGGTGTTGAGCACCTCGACCCGCTTGCCGCTGTACATGGTGATCACGTCGCCCGGCCGGTAGCTGGTGCCCGACGGCATGTTCTCCGCCATCGGCAGGTAGCCGGTGACCGCGACCGACGGCTTGAGCGCCGCGACGGCCAGCATGGCCGCGCCGACCGCCGCCGCGCCCGCCATGTCGGACTTCATCTCCCACATGCCCTGGGCCGGCTTGATCGAGATGCCGCCGGTGTCGAAGGTGATGCCCTTGCCGACCAGCGCCACCCGCTTGCCGTTGCCGCCGCCCTCCGGCGTGTAGGTCAGCTTGACCAGCCGCGGCGGGGCCTCCGAGCCCTGGCCGACGGCCAGGATGCCGCCGTAGCCACCGGCGGCCAGCGCCGCTTCGTCGAGCACCTCGACACCGAGCCCGGCCTCCCGGGCGGCGGTGGCCACGGCCTCGGCGAACGACGGCGGGCGCAGCTCGTTCGGGGCGGTGTTGACCCAGTCCCGGCTGGTCAGCACCGCGCCGGCCACCGCCTGCGCGCGGGTGACCTCGCCCTGCGCGGTCGCGTCGGCCGCGTCCGGCACCGCGACCAGCACCTCGGCCACCGGCTCGCGCCGGGCCGGCTGCGGCTTGGTCTTGTAGCCGGCGAACCGGTAGCCGCCGAGCAGCGCGCCCTCGGTCACCGCGCGCAGCGCGGCCGGGGCGTCGGCGTCGTCGGGCAGCGGCAGGGCGAGCGCGACGCGGGACGCGCCGGCCAGGGCGCGGACCGCCGCGCCGGCGGCCCGGCGCAGGGTCTCCGGGGCCGGGGCGGCGCCGGACGGCTCGGGGCCGAGCCCGACGGCGGCGACCACGGGCGCGGTGACCGTGCCCAGCGTGGCCAGCTTGATCACCTCACCGGGACCGCCGGTCGCGCCGAGCAGGGCCAGCGTCTCGGTCAGCTTGCCGTCGAACGCGGCGGCGATGCTCTCCGCGCCGCTGGCCAGCAGCAGTGCGCCGGCGGGTGAGCCGGAATCCTGCTCGGTGGTCTGGCTGTGCACGCCGATCACGATCGCGTCGACGGCGAGTTCGGCGGGGTCGGTGTCGACCAGGCTGAGGGTGGTGCGGGGCGATGTCACGAAAGCTACTCCGGGCGGGCCGGGCCGGCCGCGGCGTCGCGTACCGGCGATGAAGGTCTCCGGCGGCGAACCTACCCGCCGGACGCGTGGCTGTCCCGCCGAAAGGCACAGGCGGGCGTCCCGCCTGCACCTGACGGGTACCGGCGGGGGTCCCGCCGATGCTAACCAGCCGGTCATCGGCCGGTAAGTTCGCACCCATGACCGAGGTGACCTCCGACGCCGCCGCGACCCGGCTGCGCCGTTCCCCCCTGCACGAGCGGCACACCGCGCTCGGCGCCAAGTTCGCCCCCTTCGGGGGCTGGGAGATGCCGCTCGAGTACGCCGGCGGTGGCGTGCTGAAGGAGCACACCGCCGTGCGTACCGGGGTCGGCGTCTTCGACGTCTCGCACCTCGGCAAGGCCCGGGTCACCGGGCCGGGCGCCGCGGACTTCATCAACTCCTGCCTGTCCAACGACCTCGGCCGGATCGGCCCCGGCAAGGCGCAGTACACGCTCTGCTGCGACGACGCCACGGGCGGCGTGGTGGACGACATCATCGCCTACCTGTACGCCGAGGACCACGTCTTCCTGGTGCCGAACGCGGCGAACACCGCCGAGGTGGTCCGCCGGTTGCGCGCCGCCGCGCCCGACGGCGTGGTCGTCACCGACGAGCACGAGGCGTACGCGGTGCTGGCCGTCCAGGGGCCGCGCTCGGCGGAGCTGCTGGGCGCGCTCGGCCTGCCCACCGGGCACGACTACATGAGCTTCTCGGCCGCCACGCTCAACGGCGTCGAGCTGACCGTCTGCCGCACCGGCTACACCGGCGAACTCGGCTACGAGCTGGTCGTGCCGGCCGGCGACGCGCTCGCCGTGTGGGACGCGCTGTTCGCCGCGGGCGAGGCGGAGGAGCTGCGCGCCTGCGGTCTGGCCGCGCGGGACACGCTGCGCACCGAGATGGGGTACCCGCTGCACGGGCAGGACCTCTCCCTCGACATCACCCCGGTGCAGGCGCGCTCGGGCTGGGCGGTCGGCTGGGACAAGCCGGCCTTCTGGGGCCGCGACGTGCTGCGCGCCGAGAAGACGGCCGGCCCCGCCCGTACGCTGCGCGGCCTGGAGGCCGTCGACCGGGCCATCCCGCGCCCCGGCATGGCCGTCTACGCCGGCGACAAGCAGGTCGGCACGATCACCAGCGGCACGTTCAGCCCGACGAAGAAGCAGGGCATCGCCCTGGCCCTGGTCGACACCGACCCGAAGCTCCCCGACGGCGAGGTGCTGGAGGTCGACATCCGCGGCCGCCGCGCCCAGATGCGCCTGACCCGGCCACCCTTCGTCCAGCCCAGCGTCCGCTGACGCACCCTTCCCGTTGATCAAGAGGTTTGCGTCAGGATCCGGCCCGCCGGAGACGCAAACCTCTTGATCGACAAGGACGACTCAGTCCGTGGGGGGTTCGCCGGCGTCCAGGACCGCCTGGGTCCAGCCGCCCTCGATGACGCCGGTGCCGTCCAGCACGGCCCAGTCGACGACGTCGTCGGCCTCCACCACGACCGGGGCGCCGATCCGGACCGTGGGGTCGCCGGCGGCGTCGCTGGCGCTGGCGCCGACGATCCGCTCCGGGGTGTCCCACGAGGTCACCCCGGCCCAGACGTACTCGGGGCCGTCGTCGCCGGGCAGCCCGTACTTGACGACGAGCTGGCTCTCGGCGGGCAGCAGGCCGGCCAGGAAGCGCGCCCGGATGTCGTCCAGCGCGGCCCGGGCCGTGGCGATGGCCCGGCTCATGGCGTCGCCGGAACGCGCGTACCGGACGTCGGGCTGGATGCCGTTGAACAAGGTCGCGCAGGCGGCGGCGAAGTAGCGGCCGGGCGGGCCGGGGTGCCCGGGCGGCGGGTTGAGGGTGAGGAACGAGTCGGCGTCCGGGTCGGTCGCCGGATCCAGCTCCAGCCGCAGCAGCACCGGCGCCGTCGCGCCGTGCTGTTCCGGATTGCCGTACGCCACCGCGATGTCGTGCCCGGTCACCGTGGCCAGCACCGGGAGCTGCACGAATGCCGGCACCTCCTCGCCGGCCAGCCCCTCGGTCCAGTCCCGCAGCAGGCGCCGGGCGGCCCCGGTCATCACGGCGCCCCAAGCCCGGGTGAGGTGGTCCGGCACGCCCTGCGCCTGGAGCTCCAGCAGCCCGAAGCGGCGCAGCCCCTTCGTGGTGAACCAGAGTCCGTCGGCGTCCGACGAGTAGGGCACCAGCACCCAGTCGACCAGCCGGATCCGGCCCTGCTCGTCGGGCAGGGACCGCAGCGCGGCCGCCGGGTCGAGGAACTGGAGCCCGAAGACGTCCACCACGTCCCCGTCGACCGTTTCGGCGACCGCCGCGGCCACCGCCCGGGCCGCCCACTCGTGCGCCGGCGGCCAGCCCGGCCGGTATTCGGCCTGCACGACCACCAGGTGCGTGGCGGCGGCCAGCCGGGCCAGCTGCGGCTCGGTCGCCCCGAACGCGGTGAGCAGATCCGGCGGCAGCTCGGGGAACTCGCTGACCGGGCGGGTGTCCACGGTCATCAGCGGGCTGTCGAGCATCTGCCGGGCCAGCCCGTGCACCGGCTCGGCGAGCCGGCCGGCCAGCCGCTCCACGGCGGTCTTCGGGCTCACCTTCGGCAGGCCGACGATCGGCACCAGATAGGTCGCGTCCAGCGACTCGGGCACCGGTACGGGCAGGAAGTCGTCCGTGATGAGCATGCCGTCCCCCTCGACCGCGCCGGTGCACCTCGCCTGAGAACGCTACCCGCCCGGACGGGTGACCCTCAGCCGGACAGCACCAGTCCCAGGTAGGACAGCGTGGTGACGATCTCCACGAGGGCGCCGAGCACGTCGCCGGTGATCCCGCCGAGCCGGCGTACCAGGTGCCGCAGCAGCCCGGCCGCGACGGCGAGCGCGGCCAGCACGGCGACCGGCCCCTGCCACGGGCGGCCGGGCACCGCCGGCACGGCCAGCAGCGCGACGAGGGCCGCGCCGGCCACCAGCGCGACCGGTCCGACCGTGCCGGCCACCAGCGCGCCCAGCCCCTCCGGCCGCGCGGCCGGCACCCCGCGGCGGCAGGCCAGCGTGACACCCAGCCGGCCGGCCGCCGTCGCCGCGACCACCGCCGCGAGGGCCGCCGGCCGAGACCGCCCGGCCAGCTCTGCGAGCACCGCGGCCTGGAGCAGGAGTACGACCACCAGCGCGACCACGCCGAACGGCCCGACGTCGGGCTTCTTCATGATCTCCAGCGCGGCCGGCCCGCGCCGGTAGGAGCCGAGCGCGTCCACCGTGTCGGCCAGCCCGTCCAGGTGCAGGCCCCGGGTGAGCAGCGCGCCCAGCGCCACCGTCACCCCGGCGGCGACCAGCGGGGGCGCGACCGCCGCGGCGAGCAGCAGCACCGCCCCGAGGAGCGCGCCGAGCAGCGCACCGACCGCCGGGGCGAGGGCCATGGCGGCCCCGGCCGCGGCCCGGTCCACCCGGCCGGCGCGCACCGGCGCCGTGGTGAAGGTGGTGAGCGCCAGCCGGACCCCGTCGCCGAGCCGGAACTCAGTCGGCACGTCGGCCGGGGGCGACCGGCTCGTCCGGCTCGATCGTGGTGGGCCCCGGCCCGGCCGGCTCCGGCTCGGCGAATTCCGGCTCGGCCTCGGGTTCGGTGCTGGTGGGCCCGGGGCCGGCCGGCTCGGGCTCGGTGTAGTCCTCGTCGTCCCCGCCGCCCAGCGCCGGGTGCACGGGCAGGCCGGCGGCGAGCGCCAGCGCCGAGCGCAGCAGCGGCAGGGCGGCCAGCGCGGTCGCTCCCTCGCCGAGGTCGAGGCGTAGGTCCAGCAGCGGGGTCAGACCCAGCACGTCGGCGGCGAGCCGCACGCCGGGCCGGCCGCCGTGGTCGGGCAGCAGGCACCAGTGCCGGGCTTGCCCGGCCAGGTCGCGGCTGACCATGCCCGCGGCCACCCCGACCGGCCCGTCGAGCAGCACCGGGACGCGCCGGGCGGTCGCGCCGAGCAGCACGCCGGTGGCCACCGCGATGTCCCCGCCGCCCAGCTCGGCCAGCACGTCCTTGGCCTCACGGGCGGAGCGCCGGGTGCGGTGCAGCGCGTCCCGGACGGCCGCGCAGCGGACCATCCAGGCCGTGTCGTCGAACTCGCCGTGCTCGGTCACCACCCGGCCGAGCACCGCCGGGGGCTCCGCACCGGCCGTGGCCGCCAGCACCGCCGCGGCGGCCGTCTCGGTGCCGGCACCGCACGCCGCCAGCACCAGCAGCTGTACGCCCGCGTCGGCGGCCTGCTCGGCGAGCCGCCAGCCGTAGCGCAGGGCCGACTCGACCTGCTCGCCGGTGAGCGCCGGCCCCTCCTCGATGGGGGCGGAGGTGGGCGCCTCGACCACCTGGAGGCCGGCGCCGTTCTCGGCCGCCAGCCGGGCGAGGGGCCCCTTGCCGGCGCGCGCCTGCCGGGCGCGGCGGGCCGACTCGCCGGGCGTAGCGCCGGCCGACGCCCCGCCCTCGTGGTCGCCGTGCAGCAGCAGCACCCGGACCGAGCTCCAGGGCGCCGGGGTCGCGGTGCCCTGCGTGGCGCCCGCGAAGGCGACCACCCGCTCCAGCACGCCGAGGCCGGCGCCGGGGATGTCCAGGGTGGCGAGCCGGTCGACCGCCTGCGGGCCGGTGTAGTCGTCGGGCATGGGCAGTTCCATGCCGGGCTGGATGACCAGGCCGGTGGCGACCATCGGCAGCGCCATGGTGGGCGCGGCCCAGTCGGCGGCGGGAGCCCCGGTCACCGGCGCCGGGGCCGGGGCCGCCGGCGCGGTGGGGTGCAGCACCTCGGGCAGGGCCTCGTCCGGCACGTCCGTCACCGGCCGGGCCTCGGCGCTCGCCGCCGGCTCCGGCGCACCCGCCGGAGCGGGGCCGGCCTGAGCCGGAGCGCCCGGCGCGAGATCCGCCTGCGGGGCGCCGGCCTGTGCGGGGACGGCGTGTGCCGGGAGAGCCGTGGGCGCGGCGGCCGGCTTCAGCCAGGCGGTCTGCCCGGCCACCACCAGCGCGACGGCGTCGCAGGCCTCGGCGACCGCCCGGTTGGTCGCGCCCAGCGCGTCGGTGAACGCGCGGCCCAGTGGCGTGGTGGGCACCAGGGACAGGCCCACCTCGGGGCTCACCACCACCAGCCGGGCGGCACTGGCCCTGATCGCCTCGGCCAGCTCGGCGATGGTGGCCGTGTCGTCGGCCGGCTGATGGGCCGGGTCGAGCAGCACGGTCACCCAGCCGCCCAGGTCGTCCACCAGCAGCGTCTCGTTGGGCCCGGCCCCCGCGATCACCTCGGCCAGGCGGCCGGGGTTCGCGGCGGTCTCCTCGGTGGTCCAGCTCCCGGGCCGGCGGGCCCGGTGCGCCGCGAGGCGGGTCGCCCACTCGGTGTCGTCCGGGTCTCCCTCGGGGGCGGTGGCCACGTACCGGACCGTGGGCGCGTCGGCGACCACCGACTCGGCGAACTCCGACTTGCCGGACCGGATACCACCGAGCACCAGGAGCGTGTTCCACCCGTCTACGGACATGCCCGTACCTTAAGGCCGCCCGGCGGGTCGCCGCCCGCCGCCCCGGGGTCAGTCGCAGTGCTCGAACGGGCTGGCGTAGCTGGCCCCGCCCGCCGAACCGCCCCACTTCACGCACACTCCGCCGGCGGTGGCCCGTACGGGTCCGGCGTAGTACTGGTAGCCGCCGCTCTCGGTGTGCCGCGTCTTGCCCTGCACCTCCAGGTACGCCACCACGGTGGTGGCCCGCCCGACGTCGGCGTCCTTGAGGGTGACCACGCAGTTGGTGCCGCTCGCCGTGCTGTAGAGCAGGTAGACCCGCCCCTGGCGGACCCCGCCGGCGGTCAGCGTCGCCGAGTCGATCACCTGGTAGCCGCTGCCGCACACCTGCACCGCCGTGTACGGCTGCTTCGGGCTGGCCTTGCTTCCGGTGGGCGCGGGCGCGGCGCTGGTCGGCGCGGGGTCCCCGGCCGACGGGGTGGTGCCGGTGTCGGCGGCGGGACGGCTCGGGGTGGCCGACGGCGACCGGCTCGGCCGCCCGCTCCGGCTCGGCGTCGGCTGGGTACCGGCACCGGCGCCCGCACTGGCGCTGGCCGGCGCCTCCGGCTGGGCGGGGTCGGCGACCGCGGACTCCCCGCCCAGCGCGGCCGGGCTCCGCCCCGGATCCGTGTCGTCGGGGGAGCGCACCACCGCCACGATCACGGCGGTCAGCACGGCGACCAGCACCACGCCGGCCGCTCCGGCCAGCGCCAGCACCCGGCCGCGACCCCGGCGTTCCGCCGGCTCCTCCAGCGTCGGCGGCACGCCTGAACCGGCGTGCCGGTCCCGCAGCGACCCGTGACCGGGCGGCCCGCCCGGCTGCGCGATGCCGACCGACCAGACCGGCCCCGGCGCGGGCGCCGGACCGGGCGCCGCCCCGAGGTGCCCGGTTGCCGGCCCGAATGCGGGGGCCTGCCCGGGAGCGGGGGGCGCGGCCGGACCGGAACCGGCGTGGGCACGTCCGAAAGCCCCGGCGGCCTGCCCGGAAGCCGGGGTCGCCGGAGCGGAACCGGCGGGCGCGGGCCCGAAAGCCGCGGCGGCGTGTCCCGGCGCGGGCGTCGCGCCGCTGGCGGGCCGGTCCTGGCCGGCGGGGGGAAGCGGCGCGGCCGGGAACGCCGCCGGCGGCGCGGCGGCGGGCGGCTGCCCGGTGGGTGGCGTACCCGTGGGCGGGTCGGGGGCCGGCGGGGGCGCCGGAACGGCCGGGCCCGCAACCGCCCACGGCGGCCGGGGCGGGGCCGGGAGCCGGGCCAGCGTGGCGTCCCGGGCGTCCTGGGCGGCCTCGGCCAGGGCCAGCGCGGTCGGGAACCGGTCGGCCGGACGCTTCGCCAACGCCCGGCCGACCACCTCGACCACGGCCGGCGGGGTGCCCACCAGCGGCGGCGGCTCGTCCTGGACGTGCCGCATGGCCACCTGGAGCGGGTTGTCGCCCTCGAAGGGCGGCCGCCCGGCCAGGCAGTAGTAGGCGACGGCGCCGAGCGCGTAGACGTCGGTGACCGGCGACACCGGCTCGCCGGCGGCCTGCTCCGGCGACATGTACGAGGCGGTGCCGAGCACCATGTGCGCGGCGGTGATGCCCGCCATGGTGGTGGCCCGGGCGATGCCGAAGTCGACCAGCACCACCGTGCCGTCCCGCTTGACCAGCAGGTTCCCGGGCTTCACGTCCCGGTGGACGATCCCGGCGAGGTGGGCGGCGTGCAGCGCGTGCGCGGCCTGCCCCACCACCGACATGGTCGACGCCGGGTCGAGCCGGCCGGCGCGCCGGATCCAGGTGACCAGCGGCTCGCCGTCGACGTACTCCATGACGAGGTAGCTGACCTGGCTGCCGTCGGCGAGGGTGGCGGAGCCGAAGTCGTGGACCTGCACGATGCCGGGGTGCCGCAGCGCGGCCAGCATCCGGGCCTCGGCGTGGAAGCGGGTGGTGAACTCGGGGTCGGCGACCAGCGAGGGCAGCAGCACCTTCACCGCGACCTCGCGGCCCAGCAGGGTGTCGGTGCACTTCCAGACGGCCCCCATGCCGCCCGTCGCGATGCGTTCGCCCAGCCGATAGCGGTCGCTGAGCACCACTCCTTGAGTCAGCACCGGGCCACCGTACCGGCCCGGGCGCGAGCATGATCCATGGCGGCCGGGCCGTCCCGCGTCAGTCCGACTAGGCTTGCGGGGGTTTCCGTCCCAGGGCGACGGCGGCGAGGGGAGACGCGGCATGGCGTGGAGCTGGCGGTACGAGGGCACGAACGGCGCTTCGGTCGACGGGCCGGGTGAGTCGTTCCCCAGCCAGGCGGACGCCGAGTCGTGGATCGGCCAGGCCTGGCGGGAGCTCGCGGCGTCCGGCGTCACCTCCGTCGCGCTGCTGGAGGACGACCGGGTGGAATACCGGATGAGCCTGCTGCCCCCGGCCGAATGACGAGCTACGACCGCCCGCGCGACCCGCTGGTGCTCGGGGTTCCCCGGGCGGCGTTCCGGCCCAGCGCGATCTTCCTCGCCCTGGTCGCGATCTTCGTGGCCAGCGGGGTGATGGCCTGGAACCGGTTCGGCAACGTGCGGTTCGACGTCTTCCTCTTCGTGGTCTCCGGCTGGCTGATCTCGCTCTGCCTGCACGAGTACGCGCACGCCGTGGTCGCCTACCGGGCCGGGGACCGGGACATCGCGCACCGGGGCTACCTGACGCTGAACCCGCTGAAGTACACGAACCCGCTGCTGTCCATCGTGCTGCCGGTGGTCGTGGTGCTGCTCGGCGGCATCGGCCTGCCCGGCGGCGCGGTCTGGGTCGACCGGCACGCCATCCCGGGCCGGCTGCGGCACACCCTGGTGAGCCTGGCCGGGCCGGCCACCAACGTGCTGTTCACCCTGCTGCTGGTGCTGGCCGTGCGGATCGGCCTGCACGTCGGCGGCCCGCTGGAGTTCTGGTCCGGGGTGGGGCTGCTGGCGTTCCTCCAGCTCACCGCCAGCGTGCTCAACCTGCTGCCGGTGCCCGGCCTGGACGGCGGCAACATGATCCAGCCGTGGCTGAGCCCCCAGTACCGGCGGATGTACGACCTGTTCGCCCCGTACGGGTTCATCCTGCTGTTCGCGCTGCTGTGGAGCCCGCGGATCGGCGGCTGGTTCTTCGGGGCCGTCTTCGACGTGGCCGACTTCCTCGGGCTGCCGCCCCAGCTCTACGTCCTCGGGCTCGAACTCATCCGGTTCTGGCGGGGCTGACCCACCGCCGGCGGGAGCCGCCGCGCAGCGGCGGGGTGCCCGGGGCCGCGCGTACCCCCGTGGGGTCCCGGGCCGGCGCGGAGGCCGCGCCGGCCCGGGGAGAGCGTCACGGACGCTGCGCCGGGCTCTCGGTCTTCGCCGGGTCCCGCTCGGTGACCGGCTCGACGATCTCGTCGATCGCCTTGAGCAGGTCGGCGTCGAGCTTCACGCCCGCCGCCTTCACGTTGTCGTGCACCTGCTCCGGCCGGGACGCCCCGATGATCGCCGAGGAGATGTTCGGGTTCTGCAGCACCCACGCGACGGCGAGCTGGGCCATGCTCAGACCGGCCTGCTCGGCGAGGGGCTTGAGCCGCTGCACCCGGGTGAGCACCTCGTCGGTCATGAACCGGGCGATGAAACCGGCGCCCGACTTCTCGTCGGTGGCACGGGAACCGGCGGGCGGCGGCTGGCCCGGCAGGTACTTGCCGGAGAGCACGCCCTGGGCCATCGGCGACCAGACGATCTGGCCGACGCCCAGCTCCTCGCTGGTGGGGATGACCTCGGCCTCGATGACCCGCCACAGCATCGAGTACTGCGGCTGGTTGGAGACCAGCGGGATGCGCAGCTCGCGGGCGAGCGCGTGCGCGGCCCGGATCTGCGACGCCTTCCACTCGGAGACGCCGATGTAGTGCGCCTTGCCGGAGTGCACGATGTCGGCGAACGCCTCCATCGTCTCCTCCAGCGGGGTGCTGTAGTCGTAGCGGTGGGCCTGGTAGAGGTCGACGTAGTCGGTCTGCAGGCGGCGCAGCGAGCCGTTGATCGACTCCATGATGTGCTTGCGGGACAGGCCCCGGTCGTTGCGGCCCGGCCCGGTCGGCCAGAACACCTTGGTGAAGATCTCCAGCCCCTCGCGCCGCTCGCCCTTGAGCGCGCGGCCGAGCACCTCCTCGGCCTTCGTGCCGGCGTACACGTCGGCGGTGTCGAAGGTGGTGATGCCGGTGTCCAGGGCGGCCCGCACGCAGGCGGTCGCCGCCTCCTCCTCGACCTGCGACCCGTGGGTGATCCAGTTGCCGTACGAGATCTCGCTGACCAGCAGGCCCGAGCGGCCTAGGTGTCGGAATTCCATGCCTCGACCCTAGCCCTGCCCGATCATGGTCGGCGTGCGGCGCGACGGGGTGTGACGCTCCCGGCCGTCGTCAGAGCACCGGGCTGGCGTCGGCGAGCAGCCGGTCGATCTCCGCGACCACCCCGGCGCGATCCGGGTGGACCGGGTCGATCAGCGGGTCACCCCGCCGGTCCAGCGCGCCCCACCGACCCGACTCGTCGGCCACCAGGAACGCCACCGGATGCACCACCAGCACCGGGTACGCCGGCGTGACCACCACCCGCCCGGTCCGGTCCACCACACCGCGGCGACCGGCCAGCTCCACCCCGGCCAGGCCGTCCTCGGTGAAGCCGTCCACCTGCCGGCCGTCGGCCAGCGCGGTGGTGAGGCCGTGGTAGCGGGTCGGCACCACCACCTGGCCGGTCCGATCCACCGCGCCCCAACCGCCGTTCTGCCGGACCGCCGCCAGGCCGCCCCGGAACGGCCGGACGTCCTCGTAGCCCGGCGGGATCTTCACGATGTTGGTGGGGTCGACCGCCATCCACCGGCCCTTGCCGTCCATCGACACCCAGGCCAGCCCCTCGGAGAACGAGCCCACCGCCCGGTAGCCGTTGTTCGCCTCGATCAGCGCCGCGCCGGTCGTGTCGATCAGCGCCCAACGGGACGCCTCCGGGCGGCGTACCCACGCCAGGCCCTCGCGGAACGGCTGCACCTCGGCGTACCGGTGGGCGATCACCAGCTCGCCCTCGGCGTCCGCGTACCCCCAGAGCTCCTGGTCCTCGTCGAACGTCGGCACCGGGTGCTGCGCGCTGCCCAGCAGCTCCTCCCGGCTGCGCGGCTTCGGCCCGAACCCGCCGACCGCGGCCCGCTCGGCCACCGCGTCCAGCGCCAACGTGGTCCGCGCGTTCAGCTCACCGTCCTCACCCTGCCGCAGGTCCAGCGCCCGCTCGAAGTGCAGGCACGCCTCGGTCAGCCGGCCCTGGTCGTAACAGGACCGGCCCGCGTGCTCGTGCAGCAACGCGCGCAGCCGGTCGGGCAGCTCCGGTGAGTTGGCCTCCGCGAAGAGCCGGTCGGCCTCCGCGTGCTCGCCCCGCCAGCGCAGCACCTCGGCCAGCCGCGCCCGGGCCAGCGCGGTCCGCCGCAACTCGCCCGTGGCCTCCGCGTACGTGAGGGCGAGCCGCGCGTCGGCCAGCGCGTCGTCGAACTCGCCGAGAACCCGGGACGCCACCGAGCGCAGGCTGAGCAACCGGGCCCGGCTGCGGTTGTCCACCGCGCCGGCGAGCTTGGCGGTGAGGCCGTCCCGGATCTGCCGCAGCGCCGCGGGATCGGGGGCCTCCTCACGGAGGGTCTCCGGATGCAGCCGCCAGCGGACGGCGGCGAGGGCCTGCTCCGGGTCCGCCGGGCGGGCCTCCTGCTCGTCGTTGCCGGCGTCCTCGGCCACTGTGCGGTCGGCCGTCTCGTGGCTGGCCGCGTCCGGGTCGATCGCCTCGTGGTCGGCCGTGTGCTGGTCGGCCGTGTGCTGGTCGGCCGTCTCGTGGTCGGCCGCTTCCTCGCCGGACGGTCCGGTCGTTGCCGCCGTGGATGGTGCGTCCCCGACCGTGGTGGCCGGTGCCGGTTCCTGTGTCTGTGCCGGTGTGACGGGACGTGGCTGGTTGGTCGTGGTGGTCGGCTCCCGCGGGGTGGCGGCGGTCCCGTGCGACGCGGCCGTTGGCGCGGCGGCGTCGTCCGGCGCCGGCGCCGTCCGTTTCGGCACCCCGGCCTGCTCCGGTGCGCGCGGCGCCGGACCGACGGCGGCGGGCCTGCCCTCCTGGATCATCGCGGCCGGCGCGTCGGCCCCGGCCGGCGAATGCGGCGTCCGGGCGACCGGCACGTTCCCGGCGGCGGCCTGTGCGGGCGTCTCGACGTCGGCGGGCCGCCCGGCGGTGATCGACCCCTGCGTTGCGGGCGTGGGCTCGGAGTGCGGGACGCCGTGGACGGGCGGCTCGGAGACCGGCACGGCCGAACCGGCTGCCGGTGCTTCGGAGCCGGACGCGGCGGGGTGCGGCCCGGGGGCTGCGGATACCGGGTTGGCCGGTGATCCGGGGACGGGCGTGGCGGGGCTCGGCGTGGAGGTTCCGGATGCCGGGTTGGTCGGGGTCGGTGATCCGGGGACCGGCGCGGCGAGGTTGGGCGCAGGGGCTCCGGACACCGGATCGGCCGAGGCCGGTGGGCCGGAGGCAGGCGCGGCGGGGCTTGGCTCGGGGGCCACGGGCAGGGGGCTGCCCGGGGCCGGTGGGCCGGAGGCGGGCGCCGCGGGCGCTCCGGACACCGGGCTGCCCGGGAACGGCTCGGGTGGGCCGGCGGCGGGCGCTGCGGGGCCTGGTGCGGGCGGTGCGGAGACCGGCGTGGCGCGGTTCGGCGTGGGCGCGGCCGAGACGGGTGTGGCCTGGGCCGGACCGGTTTCTGCGGCGGGCCGCGCGGTGGCGCCGGAGGGGCCGGCCGCCGGTGGGGCCCACGGCGCCGGAGCGGGTCGCCCCGGGGCGCTGGCGGTGGACGGTGCTGCGGCCGTGGCGGTAGACCCGGCCGCGTCGGACAGCGGACCGGCAGTGGCCGGTCCCGGCTGCGCCGGGACGTCGGTCCCGGGCCTGGGCGGGCCGGAGACGGGCCGGGCGTCGGGCGCACGGCCGGCGGGGCCCGGGTCGACCGGGGCCGGCGCGGCGGGTTCGGGCGAACGCCGTTCCGCCTCCGCCTCGACGTCGTCGTTTTTTCTCGGGGACCGGGGAGTCGGCTCGACGTCGAGGGCAGGGGCGGACGGCGCCCTGCCGGGTGCGGTCGCCTCTGGACGTGGCACCACCTGCGCCTCGGGCGCCGGACGGGACGGCTCCGACGTCGGCACGGTGCCGTCGGGTTCCGGGGCGTCGTCCGGGGTGTCGAGCGTCGGGGCGGACGCCTCCGTCGACACGGCCGGCGACAGCGGCTCGTTCGGTCCGAACCAAGCGTCCGCGTCACCGGCCGCCGGTCCGGCCGGCCGGACCGCTGCTTGATCCTCCGGCCGGTCGGTGACCTCGCTGAGCGCGCCGTGCCCGTCGGCCGGGGCTGCCTCGTAGACCCGGTCTCCCTCGGCCGGCAGACCCGGGCCGGCCGGCCCGGTGGCACGGCCGTCGCCCGTCGGCCGGACGGCCTCGGCGGGTGCGGCAGGGCCGGCGGCGCTGCGCGGCCGGTCCCTCTCGGCAGGCGCGGCCGGCCTGGGCTCCGGGGGTACGACTCCGGCGCCGGGGTAGGCCGGTGGGGCGGGCCGGGCCGGGGCCGGTGCGGCCGCTGCCGGCGCCTCGACGGGGCCGGCCTGCTGCGGCGGGGTGGCCCGGGGACGGTCCACCGCCGCCTGCCCGGCGGGATAGGCGGACGGTCCCACCGCCGGTCCGGCCGGCCGGTCGAACCGGTCGACCGGCGCCGGTCGGTCAGCGGGGCCGGTGGGCCGACCCGAGACGGGTGCGCCGGAGGTGGGCGCGCCGGCGGCGGGCGCCCCCGGGACGGGCGTCCCGGCGGTCCGTGGGTCGGACACGGGTGTGCCGGACACCGGCCGCTCGGGCACGGGCGCGCCGAAGACCGGCGGCGCGGACACCGGTGTCCCCGACACCGGCATGCCGGATACAGGCGCGTTGGCGACCGGCGCACCCGACACCGGAGCGGCCGGCTGCGGCGCACCGGACACCGGCGCGGCCGGCTGCGGCGCATGCGACACCGGCGCGGCCGGCTGCGGCGCACCCGATACCGGCGCCGCCGGCAGCGGCGCACCGGACACCGGCGCCGCCGGCAGCGGCGCACCCGAGGTGGGTGCCGCCTCGCGCGGGTCCGGCCGGGTCGCCGGCGCCACGGGTGGGCGCCGGACGGCGTCGGGCCGGGTTCCTGCGACCGGCATGGCCGGCGGACGCAGCTCGTCCGGCCGCGCAGGCTGACGCGGCTCGTCCGGCCGCGCAGGGGGCCGCTGGCGGGCATCGTCGGGACGCGGCGGAGGCGGCGCCATCGGCCGGTCCTGCCGCTCCCCGGGGCGGGGCGGGGCGGCCGGCGCGGCGGCCTCGCGCCCCTGGTCCGGTCGCGCGCCGGACTGGGGCTGCTGCCCGACCTCGTCGGGGCGTGCCGGCCGGTCCCGAAGCTCGTCCGGGCGGGTACGCGCGGCCGGCTCGACCGGCGGTCGCCAGCCGTCGCCCGGGCGGGCCGGCCCGGACTCGCCCGGCCGTCCCTGCCACCCGTCCGGCCTCGGCCGGAACTCCGGATGCGGCCCGACCGGCTCGGACCGGGGCCCGACCGACTCGGAACGCGGACCGTTGACCTCGGACCGGACACGGCCCACCTCCGGGCGGCCGTCCACCGGCTCGGGGCGGGGACGAACCGGCTCCGGGCGGCCGTCCACCGGCTCGGGACGGGGACGAACCGACTCCGGCCGTGGGCCAGCAACGTCCGGCCGCGGGCCGGAAACATCGGGCCGTGGACCCGCGACCTCCGGCCGCGGGGTGCCCGGCTCGGGGCGGCGACCGTCGTAGCGGGCCGCCTCGTCCATCGGACGGGTGAGGCGGCCGTCCGGGCCGGGCCGGTCGACCGGCGGGCGGTGCCGCTCGTCGGGCCCGTACGCGGCCGGCTCGGTACGCGGTCGCCGCTCGACAACGGGCCATTCGCCGTGCTGGGGGCGGGTGCGGTCGCCCTGGGGGCGCTGGCCCTCCCGGCGCTCGTCCGGCCGGGACGCGGCGGGCCGCGACTCCCCGTATCCGCCCGGCTCGGCGCGGTACGGGTCGACCGGCCGGCGCCCGGCCTCGGGTGCCTCCCGGTACGTCTCGGCCCGCGCAGCCGCCTCCCGGCGCGGCGGTCCGTCGTAACCGCGGTCCGGTTCCCGGCGCGGTGCTCCCTCGTAGCCCCGGTCCGGTTCCCGCCGCGGCGGGCCGTCGTAGCCCCGACCCGGCTCGCCACGCGGCGGTCCCTCGAACCCGCGGCTCGGCTCCCCACCGCGCGGTGGGCCGTCGAAACGTGGGTCGCCGGGCTGGCGGAAGTCCTGGTTCCACCGGTCCGGGCGGGACGGCCCGGCGTCGCGGCGGCCGGCGGACCCCTGCTCCGCCCGCCGGGGCATGTCCTGGTCGCGTCGCTCCACCGGGCGCCCGGGGTCGGCCTCCCGCCGACCGGCCCGCCCGTCGAAGCCCGGATCCCGCCGGCCGTCGAAGGCCGCCACGCGCCCGCCGTCGAACCCCGCCTCCCGGCGGTCGTCGAACCCCGGATCGCGCCGGCCGTCGAACGCCCGGTCCCGCCGGCCGTCGAACGCCGGCGCGCGCCGGTCCCCGGGGCCGCCTGCGGGCGGGTTGGCCCCGCCGTCGGCCGGGGCGCGACGTTGCTCGGGCGGGCCCGATCGCGGCCCGTGGTGGGAGTACTCGTCGGGTTCCGGCATCCAGCCCGGCTCGGGAGCGGGGGAGACCGGCCGGTGCGGCGCCGTGCCGCGCGCCGCCTCGGGGCGCACCCACCGCTGGTCGAATCGCTCGTCCGGAGCGCCGCGCCGGGGACCGTCCTCGGGCCGCCGCCCGCCGCGCCGCCGGT